>NZ_JAXOFU010000020.1:0-7423 GCF_036409425.1 Virgibacillus sp. MG-45
TCTACCATATTGATGGGATTATTCATTACATATGCATATCGATTTAACGATTGGGTTTGCTGTGGAACCCCTGGATACGTGTCCTCCGAGATAAATCTTCCATTTGTCGGGCTGTACCATCGGGCACTATAATCCATTAATCCTGCAGTAGGGTCATAGGTTTTTCCTGTATATCCTGTTGCATTGTATGGTGCAGGCATATTGGTAAATAGATTTCCAAATGCATCATAACGATATGCCATAACATGGTCACCAATACGATCAGATACGTCTAGCACATTCCCTGTTGGATCATAATTATAGTATAAGAGCCCGCCTCTTGTCCGAATATTCCCTGGCCATCCTTGCTCCTTTTGTCCATGGAAGCCAAACATCTTACGTGATGTTACTTGACCATTTCCCTCATAATATTCTACGAGCGGCTGACCTTTTGGACCATATTCCTTCATCACATTACGATCAAGTCCACGATACATGTAGTACGTCTGTTCAGAGGAAAGGGTTGTACTATCTTGCTTTTTAAATAAGCCATATTTTTTACCGTTTCCTCGGTTAATGGCATTCCACTTTCCATGACCTTTTCCATTGTTTTGTTTAATGGATTTATAATCATACATTGTAGCTTCTCGAAGGACCTTTCTACCTAATGCATCATATTCATAGGTTACTTCCTGTCCATCCGAATAGTAGACACCACTCAAACGATTGTCGGCAGTGTAATCGTATTTAACAGTGCCATCATCTGCCCGCTTTTCTACCATATTACCATTTGCGTCATAAATATAATTGCTAGTTCCGGAGCGAGTCATTTGATTCGCTTTATTATAGTCATATGTGGTCACTTCTCCATCCGCGACCATCTTTGTTCGATTTCCACTAGCATCATATTCATAGTTTACTTTTTTAACTGGTGCCATCATATATTCTGGCTCTGGATGGCTTTTTTCATCATAGAAAGCTTGCCATTCTATTGGCTTGCCACCATGAAAAACATTCTTCTTCGATTGATTATTTTCTTTTCCGTTCCCGTTACCCTTTCCGTTATTTCCTTTATTACTAGAGTTATTATTCTTATCCTTATTTGGCTTGTCGTTTTTATTCCCTTTATTATTATTATTGGAGTTCTCTTGCTTATCTTTATTTGGTGCGCCTTTTTCATTGTTTTTCCCAGCTCCGTTTGAATCAGCTTTAAGTTCATTTTGTTCTGCGTGAACGGACATAATAAATGAACTAAAGAATTCTACAATATGCTCCCATATGGAAATGAAGAAGTTTTTAATTCCTTCTTTTACGTTTTCAAAAAAATGAACGATTTTACTAAAGAAAGAATCACTTTTTGCAGTAGAGTCTTCTTCTACATTTGCAGCCGAAGCATCCTGTGCTTGTTTTTTATCAATGTTCTTTCCGTCTTCGTCAGCAGTTTTCTCATTTCCTTCTATCCGGTCATTTTTCTCTGATTCAGAGAGTTCAATATCATTAATCCATTTATTTACATTATCGTGCTCTAAATCCATTGTTTGCTTATTGGTAAACTCTTCAGAATTAACGGTGTCCTTATTTTTATTATGGTTCTTGTTCTTTTTATCCTTTGGTGGAGTATAAATATTGTCATGTAATTGTTCTAGTTTTTCCTTCGGATAATTTACTTCTATCAAACGATTTAGTGCATCATATTGATAAGTAGTTTGTGTACCGTCATCTGAATAGTCACCAATACGATTTCCAATTGCATCATAATAGTATTGGGTAGAGCTATTGTTTAATACAAAACGATAATTTGTGTTACTCATTTTCGTAACGTTTCCATCAGCATCATAATCTTTACTGATTGTATTACCGTTCGCCAGTAGTCTTGAGGTTTCTCTCCTCATAGAGTCATATTCAAACATTGTTTTATTATCATCTGGATCCGTGACACTTGTTACTAAATCACGATTATTGTACGTATAGGAAATCGTCCTGTCTTCACTATTAGTGAGGGAAGTTATGTTACCAACCTTATCGTATTGGAAAGTTAATTGCTTATCCATCGTTACATTATGCTGGTTAGTTAATCTTCCTAAATTATCGTACGATAATTTATCCACAGCAGCTGGCGAATGCATCTCCGTTAGTCTATTCATGCGGTCATATTTATAGGTTGCCTTGTAATCATCAAATGCAACGGATTTTACATACCCATTGGAAGTGTAGCCATAATCAATCGTGTCTCCAACTGGTGTCTTTTCTTTGATTAGCTGACCTGCCAAATCATATACAAATTCAGACTTGTCTCCTAAAGCATTCGTTTCAATGGTTGGTTGATTATTCAGATTATATTTCCACGTTCGATCATTTCCATTAGGATCGGTTAGTTTTGTTAAATTTCCTGCTGCATCATATTGATAGTTTGCAACTCCACCAAGCGCATCCTTCACTGTTGACAATTGATTTAAACGATCGTATCCATACGTCGTCGTGCTACCTATTGCATTTGTTTCTTTAACTAAATTTCCTTCAGGATCGTATTGGAAAGAAGATATAGATCCACTTGGATTCTTTAATTTTGTTATTTGATTCAATGCATCATAAGTATATTCAGTCTTACTGTTATCAGCATGCGTTTCCTGAATTAAATTCCCAACTGCATCATAGGAAAACTTGGTTTCGAAACCATCAGTATCTGTCGCTTTAATTAATTGCCCAATTTTATCATATTGATAACTGGATTCTCTCTCTAACGGATCCGTCTCTTTTAGCAAGTTCCCTTCGGTATCATACTCTAATAAAGTCTTGTCATGTGAAGGGTTCGTTACTTTTGTAACCTGTCCATTCGTGTTGTAGGAATAATTCCACTCCGCTCCCTCTGCATCAACTTCTTTTATTTTCCACCCTAAAAGGTTATATTGAAATGAAGTTTGACCACCAGCAGGATCTTTATATTTTGTAATATGACCTGTTTTATCGTACGTATAATTAGCTTTCCGTCCAATCGGATCTTCTACAGTTGTTCGATAACCCAAGGCATTATATTCATACTTCCAAACGCCTCCCTCGGGTTCTTTAATTTGTATAATGTTTCCTTCAGAATCGTATTTAATCTCCGTTGTTGCCCTACAGGATTAACTTCTTTAATCAATCTACCTAATAAATCATACTGAGATTTAGAAGTATTCCCATCTGGATCGATAACAGCAGTTTGGTTTCCGACTACGTCATATTGATATTTATACACATGACCTTTTTTATTTTTATAACTATCTAACAATGCCATAGAATTGTAGGTGTATATTTCTTCATGACCTGCAGCATCGGTTATTTTTACAACGTTGCCAAGTGCATCATATGCATAGCTCGTTTTTCTTCCTAATGCATCGGTTTCTTGTACTAATTGATTTAATGCATTATATTGATACTCGGATACATGGCCAAGTGCATTGGTTTCTTTGACGATTCCTTTTTGATCATTATATTCCAAGGAAGTAACATTCCCTAATTGACCTGTATGTTTCGTAATTCGATTTAACGCATCATATACGTAGTGTTCTGTTTTATTATTCGGTGTTTGAATGCGAATAACGTTATCAAGAAGGTCATAATCATAAACCGTACTTTTATTTAATGGATTAATTTCCTTCTTCACTCGGCCAAGTGCATCGTATTCATATTTAAAAACCGCTCCATTCTCTTGTGTAGCTGATAGAAGTTGACCAGCTTTATCATAGGAATAAGAGACCGTCGCCTCTAACGGCTTTTCTACCTTTATCATTTGCCCATTCTTATTGTAAAAATAGTGCATTGTCTGATTCAGTGAATCGGTCAAGGATGTCATTTGCCCATTCTGATTATATGTCATTTTTGTTAATCCGTTTTCGGCATCTATTGCTTGAATCAGATTTCCATTTTTATCATAGGAGTATTTAGTTACTCCATTGTTCGGATGGACAACTTTCGTTAATCGACCATTCCCGTCATAATTTTGGATTAATTCTGCGCCATTTGGCATCGTCTTTTTAATGATTTGATCATTTGCGTTATATTTAAATTTTGTAGCATAACCTAAAGGATTGATCTCCTCTGCTATTCTTCCAAGTGCATCAAATTTCCATTTCGTTATATTACCCAAAGGATCTTTTAATGATGTTCTTCTACCCGCTTTATCATAACCAATCTTTGTCGTTCCTTTTATATCCTTAATAGTAGTTAATAATCCCGTGTTGGTATCGTATTCATAGCTTGTAACCTGATTTAAAGGGTTTTTGGTGCTTTTCAAACGCCCAAAATCGTCATAAATATACTGCTCAGCTTTACCATCTGGACGAATGACTTTTGTTATTTGATCTAGTGAATTGTATTCATATTTTGTCGTTTTTTCTAAAGGTTCATTCACTTGAGTCAATCTACCAACTTGGTCATATTTATATTCTGTACGATGTCCTAACTGATTTGTTAATCCAACAATCTGATCAAGCGAATTATATTCATAAACGAGGGTGCTTTTATCAGGATAAGTAAATATTCTTTTGTTTTTGCTATCTTGATAGTCCCATTGATATATATATCCCATTGGATCTTTGATTTTAGTTGGTCGATCTAATGTGTCATAGTCAAATTCCATTACTCCACCATTAGCATCTGTTATCGATGTAACGCGACCAATGGCATCATATTGGTAAGAAGTTGCTTCACCTTCTCCATTCGTCATTTTAGTTAACCACTTATTGGAATTATAAGCGTAGGTATTTGTATGCCCGTCTGGATTTGTTTGGCTTTTAAGTAACCCGTTTTCATAATAGCTAAAGGTTGTTTTCTGATTGAGTGCATCTGTTTTACTTACGAGTTTGCCATTTATATATTGATATTTGGTTGAAGCCCCAGCTCGATCTGTTTCTTTTACCAAACGCTTGGCATAATCATATACATAGGATTCACTTGTTCCATCTTGATAAGTTTTTGAAGCTAAAAGACCAAGATTATTATACTCAAGGCTTACAGTCTCTCCAGTCGGGAATGTTTCTGATTTCAATGTACCATCTGGATTATACGTGTATTGATGCTGGCGACCGATTGGATCTTGTACGGAAATCAAACGATATTGCGCATCATACTTGTAAATGGTTTTCCGTTTCAATTGATCTGTTACAGATGATAGTCTACCTTTATTGTCATATGTGAAATTATACGTTCCATTTGCATTTTTAATAGTTTCTATTCCAAATGTAGTATAACTATAACTTGTAGTGCCTTCCGATGATTTCACATTTTCTACACGGCCTATATCATCATAGGACACCGTTTTTGTTTCATGTGCACTTTTTATAGTAACAACTTGTCCGACGGCATTGTATTCATATTCAAATTTACGTCCTATTTCATCTGTAAATAAGATTAAATTTCCATTCGCATCATATTCGAATCGTTGCTCATGCTGAAGAGGATTAATTATTTTTTTTATTCGACCAGCTGCATCGTATTCATATTGATACGTTTCATTTCTACTGTTTTTCTTTGAAAGCATTCTACCTTCAGCATCATAAGTAAAGCGTTCGGTTTCTCCGGAAGGCATTCTTTTTTCTGTAAGACGTTCTAAATTATCAAACAGATATGTTGTTTTTTCACCCATACCATTAATCGATTCAAATAATCGACCATCTTTATAAATAAACGATAATTTTTTATTGTTGTCATCGATTACCCCTGTAATCTGGCCTTTATCGTTATAATCATAAGTTGTAATGATATTGTTGTACGCTTTTTCTACTACATTTCCTGTTGCATCATCAATTGTGAACATCGTGTTTGATCCACGGTTGTCCTTAATTGCAGTTGGAACATCCCATTTTTCATGGTATTCAAAGGTTGTTTTTGTACCATCCATCAAATGCTGAGAAGTTTTTTTCATTTCATTGTCATACGAAAAAGACATCGTTCCTTTAGGAGTAGTCATTTTGGTTAACAAATCATCATTGTTATACGTATAGGACGACTCTTCATCTAATGGATTCTTTTCACTAACAATTTTTCCATCTCGAATTGTAAACGCCCACTTGTTGTTTAACGGATCAATTAACGTAGTTTTAGCTATTTTCCCATTGCTGTCTTGTTGGTAGGATAATTGATATTGTTGTGATACATCTGGCTTGATTACCTTACTTATTTTTTTCTTATCATATTCAAATTGTGTTTTTTCATCTTTTCCTTTTGTAATACCGATGAGTTGATTATTTGCATAATTATATTCCACAACACGACCATCACGGAAAGTGACATTTATTAATTGATTCTTTGTATCGTATGCATAATGAATACTTTTTCCGGCTGGGTCTGTTATTTGTGTAATTACTTCACCATTCCATTTAAAATCGATTGTACGTCCGGAAGTATCAATAACTTTATCTAATCTTCCTAGCGAATCATACCGAAATTCCATTGTATTTCCATATCGATCAGTACGTTTTACCATTTTCCCTGCGCTTGGATCAAAATTATTGGTATCCTTACGCCATGGGGCAAAATAACCATTGTAGGTTATAGTTGTTCCATGCTGCCCTGTTACTACATATTCATCCTTTGAAATTCTTTCAAGTGTTTCCCCATTATCGCCTTTTTTATAGCTGCCTTTATGTAATTCATAGTTGATTAATTCATCACCATCATAACTTGTTATATAACCATCCTCTGGTCCGATAACAAAATCATAATTAATGATACTGCCATCACTCCGTTGCTCTGACATATGATATCCTTCATATATTTGGAGCAAGGAATTCAAGTTAAAGTTCCAACCCTTTCCGAATGGACCTATTTCTTGATTGCTGCTTGAATAGCTTCTTGTTAATTCAAAATCAAATCCAACACTAGCAATATTTAAGTCAGTGTTATTAAACTCGAGCTGTCCTGTTGCTAGATTGATATTGTTTGGCCGATATGCCTGTTTTGCAGGCGGTTCTAAAATTTGACTGTCTTTCACTGGCCCTTCAGGGATTGGTTTTTCTTGCAATGGTTGTGGCAATGTTGGTGTAATACTGTTAGCAGGATCAGGTATAAATGATGCTCCATTTTGATTGTCTGGAAGCATATTTAATATAGATTGCGGATCCATAAATTCTGTATTCGATAAAAGTGAATTTGCAAAAACGTTTTGCGTTGAAGGTATAAAAATAGAACTAAATAATAGCATCATAATTAGTAAAACATTTATAAATTTAGGTAATAGTTTTTTCATAATCTCCTCCGATAATCTTTTTAAAACTACTTTCACAATCATTCCAATCTACTAGATTTAATCCCCTTGTAAAAAATTAGTTCATTTGTAATATCGGCTATTTTCAGAAAAAGTTAACCTTTTATACCTATTTATTACCAAAATAATCCTAAAAACTATATCTTAAGAACTATTAATCGAAAATGAATAATGTTTTAGAACTATTTTTGTTTATTCCTT
>NZ_JAXOFU010000021.1:0-2961 GCF_036409425.1 Virgibacillus sp. MG-45
AAAGGCGTAAAGCAAATATAAGCATTATGCTTATTCATTGTTAGTTAAGTGAATAAGAGCGCACGGTGGATGCCTTGGCACTAGGAGCCGACGAAGGACGGGACTAACACCGATATGCCTCGGGGAGTTGTAAGTAGACTTTGATCCGGGGATTTCCGAATGGGGGAACCCACTATTCGTAATGGAATAGTACGTGTATCTGAATACATAGGATGCACGAGGCAGACCCGGGGAACTGAAACATCTCAGTACCCGGAGGAAGAGAAAGCAAACGCGATTTCCTGAGTAGCGGCGAGCGAAACGGAATTAGCCCAAACCAAAAGGTTTACCTTTTGGGGTTGTAGGACACTCCACACGGAGTTACAAAGAAATTCTTTAGATGAAGCGATCTGGAAAGGTCCGCCACAGAAGGTAACAGCCCTGTAATCGAAAAAGAATTTCCTCCGGAGTGTATCCTGAGTACGGCGGAACACGAGAAATTCCGTCGGAATCCGGGAGGACCATCTCCCAAGGCTAAATACTCCCTAGTGACCGATAGTGAACCAGTACCGTGAGGGAAAGGTGAAAAGCACCCCGGAAGGGGAGTGAAAGAGAACCTGAAACCGTGTGCTTACAAGTAGTCGAAGCCCGTTAATGGGTGACGGCGTACCTTTTGTAGAATGGACCGGCGAGTTACGATCGTATGCAAGGTTAAGTGGATGACACGGAGCCGTAGCGAAAGCGAGTCTGAATAGGGCGAATGAGTATGCGGTCGTAGACCCGAAACCGTGTGATCTACCCATGTCCAGGGTGAAGGTCAGGTAACACTGACTGGAGGCCCGAACCCACGTATGTTGAAAAATGCGGGGATGAGGTGTGGGTAGGGGTGAAATGCCAATCGAACACGGAGATAGCTGGTTCTCTCCGAAATAGCTTTAGGGCTAGCCTCAAAGAAAGAGTACTGGAGGTAGAGCACTGATTGGACTAGGGGCCCTCACCGGGTTACCGAATTCAGTCAAACTCCGAATGCCAGCTACTTAGCTTTGGGAGTCAGACTATGGGTGATAAGGTTCATAGTCGAAAGGGAAACAGCCCAGACCGCCAGCTAAGGTCCCAAAGTATACGTTAAGTGGAAAAGGATGTGGAGTTGCTTAGACAACCAGGATGTTGGCTTAGAAGCAGCCATCATTTAAAGAGTGCGTAATAGCTCACTGGTCGAGTGACTCTGCGCCGAAAATATACCGGGGCTAAACGTATCACCGAAGCTGCGGATTGTTCTTCGAACAATGGTAGGAGAGCGTTCCAAGTGCAGTGAAGTCAGACCGTGAGGACTGGTGGAGCGCTTGGAAGTGAGAATGCCGGTATGAGTAGCGAAAAAAGAGTGAGAATCTCTTTCACCGAATGCCTAAGGTTTCCTGAGGAAGGCTCGTCCTCTCAGGGTTAGTCGGGACCTAAGCCGAGGCCGAAAGGCGTAGGCGATGGACAACAGGTAGATATTCCTGTACCACCTCATGACCGCTATTAGCGACGGGGGGACGCAGTAGGATAGGGAAAGCGCACCGATGGATGAGTGCGCCCAAGCAGTAAGGGAGTTGGATAGGCAAATCCGTCCAACAATCTCAAGCTGTGATGGGGAGTGAACTAGAGTAGCGAAGTTCCCGATTTCACACTGCCGAGAAAAGCCTCTAGCAAGGTCACAGGTGCCCGTACCGCAAACCGACACAGGTAGGCGAGGAGAGAATCCTAAGGTGAGCGGGAGAACTCTCGTTAAGGAACTCGGCAAAATGACCCCGTAACTTCGGGAGAAGGGGTGCTCCTTTAAGGAGGAGCCGCAGTGAATAGGCCCAAGCGACTGTTTAGCAAAAACACAGGTCTCTGCGAAGCCGAAAGGCGAAGTATAGGGGCTGACACCTGCCCGGTGCTGGAAGGTTAAGGGGAAGCGTTAGCGTTCGCGCGAAGCGTAGAACCGAAGCCCCAGTAAACGGCGGCCGTAACTATAACGGTCCTAAGGTAGCGAAATTCCTTGTCGGGTAAGTTCCGACCCGCACGAAAGGTGCAACGACTTGGGCACTGTCTCAACGAGAGACCCGGTGAAATTATACTATGCGTGAAGATGCGCATTACCCGCGACAGGACGGAAAGACCCCGTGGAGCTTTACTGTAGCCTGATATTGAATGTTTGTGCAGCTTGTACAGGATAGGTGGGAGCCTTGGAAACCGGAGCGCTAGCTTCGGTGGAGGCAATGGTGGGATACCACCCTGGCTGTACGAACATTCTAACCCAGGACCGTGATCCGGTTCGGAGACAGTGTCAGGCGGGCAGTTTGACTGGGGCGGTCGCCTCCCAAAAGGTAACGGAGGCGCCCAAAGGTTCCCTCAGAATGGTTGGAAATCATTCGAAGAGTGTAAAGGCAGAAGGGAGCTTGACTGCGAGACCTACAAGTCGAGCAGGGACGAAAGTCGGGCTTAGTGATCCGGTGGTTCCGCATGGAAGGGCCATCGCTCAACGGATAAAAGCTACCCCGGGGATAACAGGCTTATCTCCCCCAAGAGTTCACATCGACGGGGAGGTTTGGCACCTCGATGTCGGCTCATCGCATCCTGGGGCTGTAGTCGGTCCCAAGGGTTGGGCTGTTCGCCCATTAAAGCGGTACGCGAGCTGGGTTCAGAACGTCGTGAGACAGTTCGGTCCCTATCCGTCGTGGGCGTTGGAAGTTTGAGAGGAGCTGTCCTTAGTACGAGAGGACCGGGATGGACACACCGCTGGTGTACCAGTTGTTCCGCCAGGAGCATAGCTGGGTAGCTACGTGTGGAAAGGATAAGTGCTGAAAGCATCTAAGCATGAAGCCCCCCTCTAGATGAGACTTCCCATCACTTCGAGTGAGTAAGATCCCTCAGAGACGATGAGGTTGATAGGTCCGAGGTGGAAGCGTGGTGACACGTGGAGCTGACGGATACTAATCGATCGAGGACTTAACTAAC
>NZ_JAXOFU010000022.1:0-1699 GCF_036409425.1 Virgibacillus sp. MG-45
TCCTTAGAAAGGAGGTGATCCAGCCGCACCTTCCGATACGGCTACCTTGTTACGACTTCACCCCAATCATTAGTCCCACCTTCGGCGGCTGGCTCCAAAAGGTTACCTCACCGACTTCGGGTGTTACCAACTCTCGTGGTGTGACGGGCGGTGTGTACAAGGCCCGGGAACGTATTCACCGCGGCATGCTGATCCGCGATTACTAGCGATTCCGGCTTCATGTAGGCGAGTTGCAGCCTACAATCCGAACTGAGAATGGTTTTATGGGATTTGCTTCACCTCGCGGCTTCGCTGCCCTTTGTTCCATCCATTGTAGCACGTGTGTAGCCCAGGTCATAAGGGGCATGATGATTTGACGTCATCCCCACCTTCCTCCGGTTTGTCACCGGCAGTCACCTTAGAGTGCCCAACTTAATGCTGGCAACTAAGATCAAGGGTTGCGCTCGTTGCGGGACTTAACCCAACATCTCACGACACGAGCTGACGACAACCATGCACCACCTGTCACTCTGTCCCCGAAGGGAACACACTATCTCTAGTGTTAGCAGAGGATGTCAAGACCTGGTAAGGTTCTTCGCGTTGCTTCGAATTAAACCACATGCTCCACCGCTTGTGCGGGCCCCCGTCAATTCTTTTGAGTTTCAGCCTTGCGGCCGTACTCCCCAGGCGGAGTGCTTAATGCGTTAACTTCAGCACTAAGGGGCGGAAACCCCCTAACACCTAGCACTCATCGTTTACGGCGTGGACTACCAGGGTATCTAATCCTGTTCGCTACCCACGCTTTCGCGCCTCAGCGTCAGTTGCAGACCAGAGAGTCGCCTTCGCCACTGGTGTTCCTCCATATCTCTACGCATTTCACCGCTACACATGGAATTCCACTCTCCTCTTCTGCACTCAAGTCCTCCAGTTTCCAATGACCCTCCACGGTTAAGCCGTGGGCTTTCACATCAGACTTAAAGGACCGCCTGCGCGCGCTTTACGCCCAATAATTCCGGACAACGCTCGCCCCCTACGTATTACCGCGGCTGCTGGCACGTAGTTAGCCGGGGCTTTCTGGTTAGGTACCGTCAAGGTACCGACCTATTCGAACGGTACTTGTTCTTCCCTAACAACAGAGTTTTACGATCCGAAAACCTTCATCACTCACGCGGCGTTGCTCCGTCAGACTTTCGTCCATTGCGGAAGATTCCCTACTGCTGCCTCCCGTAGGAGTCTGGGCCGTGTCTCAGTCCCAGTGTGGCCGATCACCCTCTCAGGTCGGCTACGCATCGTTGCCTTGGTGAGCCGTTACCTCACCAACTAGCTAATGCGCCGCGGGCCCATCTGTAAGTGATAGCCGAAGCCATCTTTTAACTTCTTAACATGTGTTAGGAAGTGTTATCCGGTATTAGCCCCGGTTTCCCGGAGTTATCCCAGTCTTACAGGCAGGTTGCCCACGTGTTACTCACCCGTCCGCCGCTCGTTCCACAAGCGTCACCCCGAAGGGATCTGCTTGCTTCCCGCGCTCGACTTGCATGTATTAGGCACGCCGCCAGCGTTCGTCCTGAGCCAAGATCAAACTCTCCAAAAAAGTTTGTAAGATTGACACCAATCAATCTCAATTTCTTAGCTTGTTCAGAAGTCTTTGCTTCTGATTTTATTTTGAAAAACGAGGTCCGTTTTTCTTGACATACTGGTCGTTTTGTTCAGTTTTCAAAGA
>NZ_JAXOFU010000023.1:0-1499 GCF_036409425.1 Virgibacillus sp. MG-45
GGTAGTGTCAAGAATTCTGTGTAAGCATTATTTTTTCATTCTCCGTCAAGAAAATGCAGTGAGGTTTTATATGGAGAAGCGGGCGTGATAGCCTAATTTCGCCCAGCCAACTGTTTTCCAAAAGCTGGGTCTTGGCGTGGAAATCATGCCCGCAGAGGCTCCATGTCAAACCGAACGTTTTAGTATGTTGGCCACAAAAAGGAAGTTCCTCTAGTGTTGTTTTATTCTATTGTAGTGCCATATCTAGATTCAAACATGGACTTCAGCTCTCCTCGTACCGAGGCAAACTCTGTTATTGCCCTTTTATTCCACCTTTCGTTATAATCCTTCGAAACGAGGTAAACAATCTTTTCTACAGCCTTTTCGTTTGGGAGACTGTTCATCGTTTTTGTACGTTTTTTTACTTCCTTAATCGTGCGCTCAATGGTGTTAGTAGTATAGATCTGTGATTGAATATTCTTTGGATAATCAAGAAAAGTTAATAAGACGGAAAGGTCTTGTTCCCATGAAGATATAACCTTTGGATAAACCTTATTCCACTCTTCTTTCAATTTACTAAAATAGTGAACAGCTTGCTCTTTAGAAGCTGCTTTATAAACCTTCTTAAGGTCCGTAGTGAATGTCTCTTTATCCTTTTGTCGAATGGAAGAAAGGACGTTCCGTACTTTATGGACCACGCAGCGTTGCACATCAGCTTTGGGGTAAACTTCCTTGAACGCAGTTTCAAGCCCACTAAGCCCATCAAATACGCCCAATAATACTTCTTCCAATCCTCGATTCCGAAGATTAGTTAAGATTTCTTTCCATCCAAGTGCACTTTCTTTTCCTCCGACATAAAATCCCACAATCTCTTTATAACCTTCATCTGTAATCCCTACAATAACGTAAACTACTTCACTATCTACGTCTTGCCGACGTAACTTCAAGTACGTCCCATCTAAATAAAGGACCGTATATCTTTTGTCCAAAGGACGTTGTTGCCACTCTTCAATTTCTTCCACAAGCACATTTGTAATATTACTAATCGTTGTTGCGGAATAGGTATTCCCTAGAATTCTTTCAATAAATGTGCCAATTTCGCGTGTACTAAAACCTTTGTTGTACATCGTTATAATGCTTTCCCCCAGCCATCTCTCTCTCCGTTGGTAAGGGTCAAATAAACTTGTTTGAAAATGTCCTTCGCGATCTCTTGGTATGGAGAGGTCTTCGATGCGTCCGTATCGAGTATCTAGACCACGCTCATAATAGCCATTTTTACTATTCTTAAGTTCTGGGTGCTCTACCTCAAAATAATTCTTAAATTCCTCTTTTAATATTACTTCTAAGTTTTCTTGTACAAAACTACGGACCATAGATTCAATTTGATTAGAAAAAATATTTTCAGTTATACTAGTAGACATAGGTAAGGTACATCCTTTCTGGTTTTTGTGGTGATTAACTAGAGGATTTACCTTACCTTTTTGTTTTATACTTCTTTACACAAGATATTGTACGTCATC
>NZ_JAXOFU010000024.1:0-1439 GCF_036409425.1 Virgibacillus sp. MG-45
TGTACTGAACCCATAAAGTTAGACTAAATTATTAAGCAGATAATTGGCTGGTTTGTTTCCGGTATTCAACTGGACTCATTCCAGTCAATTTTTCTTTAATCCGTTTATTATTGTAGTAATCAATATATTGCTTTATCGCATATTCTAATGCTTCAAATGATTCATATACAATACCATAATACATTTCTTGTTTCATTATCCCAAAGAAATTTTCCATAGGTGAATTATCTAGACAATTTCCACGACGTGACATGCTTTGAAAAATACGATTGTCTTTTAACTTTTTACTAAATGCTTTCATTTGATACGCCCAGCCCTGATCAGTATGAACCGTTGTACGATAAGGCCATTGCTTCGCAATTGTGACTACTTCTTCTAATCCATCTAATATTGCCTTCGCGTTCGGCCTTTTTGACAATTGATACGTTAGAATCTCACCATTGAACATATCTAAATAAGGGTCAAGATATGCTTTTTTAATCACAACTTTCCCGTTTTGATCCTTTGTATAATACTTTAATTCAGTTGTATCAGTCGTTATCTTTTGACGTGGAAGAGGTGTATTGAATCTACGATTTATACGATTAGTTGCAATCTTACCTACTGAACCTTTATAAGAATTATACTTTCTAGACTTACGTGTGAATTTCTTGCATATAAGGCCAAGCTCATTCATAATACGCAATACTTTCTTATGATTGACGATAAAACCTCGTTTGCGTAATTCTATTGTGATTCTTCGATACCCATAATTATTTTTATTTTCATCTGATATTTTCTGAATTTCATTTTCCACTTTTTCATCTGAATTTGGTTCACTTAATCGTTTTTGCCAATACATATACGTAGCCTTTGGAAATTTAATCGCTTTAAGGATAACTGCTAATCGGAATTCTTTTCTGAGTTCGTTGATGATTCGTGATTCTGTTTTCGCAGTCGGCTCGGAATATCTACCCCTAAAGCTCGGAGCTTTTTTAAGTAAGCATTCTCCGCACGGAGAAGCTCCACTTCTCGTTCAAGCTCCTGTTCTTTTGTTAACTCTTTCTTAGAAGTCATTGGTTTCTTTTTTGACATAGTAGGACGCCCCTTTACTTTGGAGAGTCCTCCTATACCTTCATTTTGCCAAGTATACATCCAACTCGCTAGAATAGAGGGTTCTGTAATGTTGAATTTTAGCGCAACTTCTTGGTAGGACTCACCTGTTCTTAACTTATAGTCTAAAGCATTCAACTTGAATTGAACAGAATAAATCTTATTTGTAACCCTACGTTTTAATCCCGATTCTCCTAAATGTTTATACACATTAACCCATTTTTCTACGGTACTGTTAGAAGGAATGCCATACTTTTTAGCGATTGTCGAATAACCTCCTTCTCCTGCTAAATAAGCTTGTACCACCGCTAGCTTAAAAGCCAAGTCATACTTTGCCATACTAAAAC